>NZ_MDGP01000004.1 GCF_001747095.1 Roseivirga sp. 4D4 | reverse complement strand
GAGTCCGTCATTATCTAGGGCGATGGTTAAGTCTTGCGCGATTACTGTAGGCGCAGTATCATCAGAGATGGTAACGTTGAAAGTATTTACAGTCTGGTTACCGGCATTATCAGTCACGGTAAGGGTTACGGTATTAACACCAGTATCGTCACAGTCGAAGCTTGACTGGCTGAGTACTTTAGATGCGATACCACAGTTATCAGCACTCTCAACTTCCACCTGATCTACAGTAAGGGCAGCATTGCCACTAGCATCCAGGCTTAGTGCTACATCCTGAGTGGAGAGTGTAGGCGGTGTATTATCAGCTACAGTTACGGTAGCCATACCAGTAGAGATATTACCATTGCTATCGGTGACAGTAACCATAACAGAGACAT
>NZ_MDGP01000003.1 GCF_001747095.1 Roseivirga sp. 4D4 | reverse complement strand
GTACTATTACCGCTTTGATCGGTTACTGTAACAGTTACAGTATTAACCCCAACATCATTACAATCGAAGGTGTACTTATCAAGTTCTTTAGAGGCGATGGTACAGTTATCTTCGGTACAGGTAGCAAACTCGATTGTCACCTCACCAGATCCTGGTACAGGCTGAGGGATAGAAGTACCGCCACCACAGTTAAAGTTAAGTACATCATCAGCAGTAATGGTTACCTGCCCACCTGCTCCGATCACTCTTGCAATATCTCTGGTCACCACAGTAGGAGCGATGTTATCGGTTACTGTAATGGTTGCAGTAGCAGTACTCGTGTTACCATTGGTATCGGTCACTGTGAGTGTTACAGTGTTTTCACCAAGGTCAGCACATCCGAAAGTGTCTCTGTCCAGAGTAATGGAAGCGATACCACAGTTATCATTAGAACCATTATCTACCTGAGTAGGAGTGATAGTGGCCACTCCATCCTGATCTAAGAATACTTCAAAGTCTTGCGCGATGGCAGTAGG
>NZ_MDGP01000002.1 GCF_001747095.1 Roseivirga sp. 4D4 | reverse complement strand
GAGTCCGTCATTATCTAGGGCGATGGTTAAGTCTTGCGCGATTACTGTAGGCGCAGTATCATCAGAGATGGTAACGTTGAAAGTATTTACAGTCTGGTTACCGGCATTATCAGTCACGGTAAGGGTTACAGTATTAACACCAGTATCGTCACAGTCGAAGCTTGACTGGCTGAGTACTTTAGATGCGATACCACAGTTATCAGCACTCTCAACTTCCACCTGATCTACAGTAAGAGAGGCATTACCATTAGCATCCAGGCTTAGTGCTACATCCTGAGTGGAGAGTGTAGGCGGTGTATTATCAGCTACAGTTACGGTAGCCATACCAGTAGAGATATTACCATTGCTATCGGTGACAGTAACCATAACAGAGACAT
>NZ_MDGP01000001.1:0-37500 GCF_001747095.1 Roseivirga sp. 4D4 | reverse complement strand
ACCACCCAGCACCTGAGTGTACTCTTCTGGGTTAGAAAGCACTTCAATTGCCTTCTTCACATCCTCATCCACTTCAAAAGATGCTTCAATAATCCCCCTCTCCAGTAATGCTCTGGCAACAAACTCCTCTTTAATGAAATGTCTTATCTCTTCCTTACTGTTTTCAAGATCCACATCAAGATTATTGGCCACCGCAGATTCCAAGCTTTCAACCTGGCTCTGAATCTTATCCAACTCCCCTAACGCTACAGCTACCTCTCGCAGCTTAGCTACTTCTTCTTGTATATCGGAGGTATAGTCTAACTCTTGATCAGCCAACCAAGATTTGAATTGATTCAAGACTTCATCTGAGATAGAAACTTCGGAAGCGACTTCTCCGCTTGGCATTTCTCCGGTGTATTCATTTCCAAACCTAAAAAACAGGTCGGCCTTAAGAAGTGAAACTGTTATCGGAGATAATTTCTTTGTATTAATAGTGTAATCTGGATCAACACCTCCACCATCAAACACCACTCGACCATTATTAGTCTGGAAGGCTGTCTGCAATGAGTCCGCAATCTTACCAACACTACCATCTTCATTTCTATTACTATAGTCTATCGCTTGAATGCACCTACCACTTGGCGTGTAATACTTGGCGATTGTTACCTTCATCTGTGAATTGTAGGACAAGGGCATGGTGCGCTGTACCAGACCCTTACCAAAGGATTTCCGACCAATGATCACTCCCCTATCATAGTCCTGCATCGTGCCTGCCACAATTTCTGAAGCCGAAGCACTAGAACTATTAATTAGAACAGCCAAGGGTATATCGAGATCTGTTCCAGTATTCAAAGTTTTATAGGTGGCATTCATCTCCTTCAACTTACCTTTTGTAGTTACCACCAACTGACCCTTTTCAATAAAGATATTTGAAATATTAACCGCTTCATTCAGTAGTCCACCACCATTGCCTCGTAAGTCCAAAATCACTTTTTCGGCTCCGTCTTTTTTTAATTTTCTCAAAGCTGATTTCACTTCCTTGGATGCATTTTCAGTAAAGCCGGTAAGCTTGATCAGACCGACATTCTCATTGACCATACCATAGTAAGGCACATTTGGTAAATCGATCGTTTCTAACTCTACTTCGATATCTAGTTCACCTTCTCCAGGCCTTTCGACTTTCAAAGTAAGCTTAGAGGATGCCTGCCCCCTGAGATATAGACTGGCTTTGTCATAATCTTGTCTTACGTCAATACCATTGATAGAAATGATTTCATCTCCTCTTTTCAAGCCAGCCTTTTCGGCCGCAAAACCTTCGTTGGGCATCACGATCATTACTCGCTTATCGTACTTTTCTCCAACTACTGCCCCAATACCACCGTACTGACCAGTATTCTCTGTGCGAACATCTTCGATCTGATCTTCTGGATAATACACCGTGTATGGATCGAGGGTTGACAGCATAGCATCAATACCCACTTCCATAATTATGTTGGGGTTAATGTCATCGACATAGTTAGCATTAACCTCCTTATACATAGTGGCGAAAATGTCGAGGTTCTTTAGAATCTCGAAGTATTTGTCATTTTGCGGAGCGGTAAATGACCAAAGTAAAAATGCGGATAGGCCCAATAGGGCAATTCGAATCTTTTTAATCTTTAATTTCCTCATGATTGATCCTTGTGCGAAAGGTCTTGTGACTCTTTCTTCAAACGGAGAAGCGATTTCTTTAGTTTGCCCTCAATGGTTTGATAAGGCAAAATATCTTTTCCTGTATAAATATAACCAATCAATAATTTCGGCAAAGCCTGAGATTCATCTGTGAGAAGATGCTTATTCAAGCGGTAAGCTTCCTTAATCTTTCTCTTAATAAGATTTCGAGTAACTGCCTTCTTGAACTTCTTTTTGGATACTGATATGAGCACTTGATTAGACTCAATATCATCTTGCGGAAGGTATATAACCTTGTAGGGATATAAATAAAAAGAGGAGCCTTTTTCAAAAAGCTCCTTGATTAATTTTTTGCTATGTAGTCTTTCCGACTTAGGGAAAGTGTATTTCAAATTAGCTGTATTTAGCTCTGACACGAGGTTTAAGTTAATAAAACCTCAGAAGTACACAGCATTATTTACCGTGCTTACCTTCGTCAGAAACAGTAAGTTTATGTCTTCCTTTGGCTCTACGTCTCGCTAGTACGCTTCTACCATTAGCAGATTCCATTCTAGATCTGAATCCGTGCTTATTTTTTCTCTTTCTCTGCGAAGGTTGAAATGTTCTTTTCATCGTTTCTTTATCTTTCTCTCAAAAAGGACTGCAAAGATAGACACCTTTTTCTTTTTTACCAACGTGTGTTAGAAATTGTTTAGCTTTAATCCTCTCAGCGAATTTCTATGGACTATCACTTCTCTTTTCAGCATCCAAATACCCACTATTTCACCATTAAAGCAACTTTTACAGCCAAGACTGCTAACGAGGAAATACTACTTCCAAACTGGAGACCAGGCAGATATCAAATCCAAAATTTTGCGAAGCGCATTCGATCGATCAAAGCATTGGATCAGAATGGTGACCACATCGGACTAGAAAAGCTGACCAAGAGTTCTTGGCGACTGGCCAACGAACCTGGTTCTGTGACCATCACTTACCAATACTATGCATTTGAGATGGATGCAGGTAACTCTTGGCTGGATGATGAGCAGTTGTATGTGAACTTTATTAATTGTTGCATCTACACTCGGGAAAGCCTTGATGAGCCATGCACGATTAGTTTTGATCTACCGGATGATTATGAAATAGCCTCGGGACTTAAGAAAATAAAAGATCATAAGCTCTATGCAGATGATTACTATCGACTAGTTGATAGTCCTATGTTCGCGAGTTCGTCTCTGAGAAGAATCTCCTACTCCGTCAAAGACTATTCCTTTACACTTTGGATTCAAGGAGATTTGCCTAAGACAGACGAAGAAATAATTAAAGACTTCAGTCGATTTACGGCATTGCAAATTGACGTCATGGGAGAATTTCCGTGCCCCAAGTATCATTTTCTATTTCAGTGCCTTCCATACAAGCATTATCATGGCGTAGAACATTGGAATTCTACAGTGATCACTATCGGTCCTTCTTCGGCATTAGTAGACAGGGATCGATATAAAGACTTTCTTGGGGTGAGTTCACATGAGTTATTTCATACGTGGAATGTCATTAGGCTTCGCCCGAAAGAGATGACACCATATGATTTTCAAAGCGAAAATTATCATGAGACGGGGTTTGTCACCGAAGGTGTTACCACTTACTATGGCGATCTCTTTCTAGCAAGATCTGGTGTATTCAGTCTTGAGGAGTATTTACAGGAGTTGAACAAGCTCTTAAAGAGACATTATGAAAACGAAGGAAGAACAAATCTGTCCGTAGCCGAGTCATCATTCGATCTTTGGCTGGATGGGTATGAAAGAGGTATTCCAGGAAGAAAAGTATCCATATACAATGAAGGCGCATTGGCTGCTCTCATTCTTGACCTTATGATCAGGGTCAAATTCAATAATGACAAGTCTTTGGATGATGTCATGAGACTTATGTGGTCTACTCACGGCATAGACCAATCCGGTTATTCATTCCTTGATTATAAATCTGCTGCAGAGTCCGTTTATGAGGAAACCCTAGATCGCTACTTCGATGACATTATATCAGGAATTCATCCTATTGAGGAATACCTAAGTGACTTACTGCCCAAGTTCGGTCTGAGCTTCGACCTGTTGGCCTCAGAAAAGGTAGAAGAAAAGACATTCGGGTTTCGCTTATCAGAGCAAACTATTGCTGATATAGCAAGCGGATCGCCTGCTTACGAAAAACTGAGCATTGGGGATAAGTTAGTTTCGATCAATGGGAACCCTTTCAATCAAGAATTATTGAATTCTGACCCAATGACACTTGAAATCGATCGCTATGGACGATCAATGGAAGTCGACCTTATTCCGAGCGAGAGCCATTACTTCTCCATTTATCAGGTGTCAAGGGAGAAAAATCTTAGTAGCAAACTACTAAACATGATCCAAGGTTGGCTCGAGAACTAGTTAGAAGCAACACTTTCTATTGAAACTGTCTTAAGGTCAATTGGAGAAGTCGGTATTGCCACATTCATGGCTATTTGCTCAACTTCATAAGTGAGTTTCCGATCGAACTCTCTAAAATGCGTTTCTACGAGGGAAGGTATTCTCAGTCCGTTTATCGATTTATACTTCTTGAATCTAACCTGGCAGTCATCACCAAGGGATGTCATCACCTTGAGGTGAGAGGAAACGGAGTAATATTCATGAACATCATAACCCAATTGCTGGCCCCTAAACAGTTTATAAACCCATTTTCCCTCGACAAGGTATTTCCCCATGTATTGGGCCTTGGAAGGCGTGATTTTAGTCAAGTCACCGACAGGTAATAAGTGTTCTTTAAAAGACAATGCTTCAAGACCTGATTGCGGATATATGTTGTTCCGCACAAGGGTCATAACCTCTCCATTTTGCATCACTTGAGAGAGTCTCGAATCATTGACATCGATCTCCTCAAGAAGGTACCCATCAATACCCTGATACATATCTTTTCCATAGGTAAGTGCCATTGAGCCACCTGCCTTAAGAGAAACTAATCCGGTTTTATGAATTGTCTTGATATTCGACCATTGGGCTCCACCCATCGCTTTGAAATACCGGTTCAAAACATATTCGGCACTATCATCCTGAGATGGAATGCTTGGTGAGACCTGATCTTGTAATTGGGAGAATTCTGGATTTACGGAATCTTGAGTAGTAATCGGTCTGATATCTTCGGTATCTAAATCCATCGATACCAACACAGAAATGGCAAGTACGAAAACGCTAAAAGTCAGCACTCGCCATATGAAAGGTGAAATTTTCATAAGTAGCTGATTTACATACATTAACGAAAAAATTGCTGAAAGTTTCAAATTTTGACGAGCATAGCCGAAAATTGACTTACAACAGCCTTTTTATGTATACAAAAAAGAGCCTATTTTGTCTCCTGACCTATCTTCAAGGGGCTTACACAAAAAAAGGCAGCTAATATGAGCTGCCTTTTTTTTATTACAGATGCCTCACCTATTTGTTAAAAACAGATGCATCGATTTCTCCATTTACAGTCACCTCTTCTGATTTGAATTCAATTGCCACAGGCAATTGTCCTCCTTTTTGCGAGAAGCTGTAAGGTATTTTGATACCATCTACTTCACGATAATCAGATAAATCAATCGTTCCGGAGGGTCCTAGTTCTATTCTTACTTTCAACCCTGATTCTACATCGTAGTATTCGTTGACCGACATACCACCGATATTTACTTCAATTCTATGTGTTTCTTTATCATTCACTTTTGAGGTTCCTTTATAGGTAAGCTCAAAGCCGATCTCCTCATAAAAACGCTCACCGAAAAGCGTACCCTGATACTTCATTAATGCTGCAAAAGGACCTGGAGGCGACTGCTTCTGACCCGCCATTACTAGGAACGCCTCTCCAGAGTTATAGATTTGATAAATCTCTCCCTGAGGTACTGTCTGCACATCGGCATACTTATCAGGTGACTGACTATAAACGACCCTTCCAAGTGCAATAGACTGACCACCCATGTTGAGGGTTGCCGAACTTTTATTCACCAAAGAAGTCACCCCATCAACAGCATCTCTACCACCAATCGCCTCGATGTATTTATCCAGAATGGCTCTTGGTGAGATGTCAGCAATCACCTTCTTGCTTGGATCCTCAACAACATTACCCTCTACATCATAAAACTCGATTGGACCAAAAGGTCTTAGACTTTCGAGGATTTCTTCTGCCTTACCAACAATCACAATATTAGCCTTGTCAGGTCTGATGTATTTCTGAGCAACCCTCTGAATATCTTGCACCGTAATGGCTTCTAGACGTTTCAAGTAGTTAGCATAGTAATCCTCTGGCAAATCATTTAATTCAGTACTCAAGGCATATTGTGCCACAGTACTTCTGTTTTCTAAGCCTCGGGCGAAAGAGCCTCTCATCGAATTCACTGCCAAGTCTAGTTCTTCCTGGGTTACCTCAGCCTCTCTAATACGCTTGAGCTCATTCATAAACTCAGTCAAAGCACTATCGGTGACCTCATTTCTAACACTTGCAGAAGCGTTAAAAATTGCACTATATCGACTACTTCCTAAACTTGAATAGGCACCATATGTATATCCTTTATCCTCTCTCAAATTCATGAATAGTCTTGCCGATCCACTTCCTCCAAGAATCTCATTCATCACTGATATGGTCGTTGCATCAGCATTACCCGGCTTATTTTCCACCGGATATGAAATACTGATTACCGACTGGACCGAAGACGGTCTATCAACCAATGATATTACTGTTTTTTCTACACTCTTTGGGGCTTCAAAACTCTCTTTCTCAACATCTCCCTTTTCCCAATCGCCAAAGTACTTTTTAGCGAGTTTTTGAGCTTCCTTTTTCGTGATATCTCCTACGATGACCAAGTAAGCTATATTGGGTTTGAAATAATCAGCATAGTGTTGCTTCAAGTCTTCAATTGAGATGTTGTTCACGGTCTCTTCCGTAGAAGATTCTCCATATGGATGATCTTTACCGTAGTTGACCATGCTTCTGATTCTAGCAGCTATCCCGTTAGGGTCATCTTTGGCTTGCTTAAGACCAGTGAGTGTTTGCTCGATAGCCCTGTCAAATTCATCCTGAGGAAAAGAAGGGTTGTATAAGATATCTGTCATGATATCGAGTATTTCTTCTTTGTACTTTGACAGTGAGAAAGCCGACATTGAAGTGGCTCCGGCAGAAACTGAAGCCCCCATGAAGTCAATTTCTTCACTTAACTCCTCTTTAGTCTTTGAAGTAGTACCAGCACGAAGCACTTGACCGAAGATTCCTGCATAACCCGCTTTATCACCTTCTGTAATTGGTCCTGTGTTAAATGACAATGTCCAGCTAACAGTTGGTAACTTGTGGTTCTCAGCTAAAATTACTTTGAGTCCATTCTTCAACGTGAACTGCTCAGATTTACCTAGCTTCAATTCCTTGGCAGGCGCTGGTTCTGGTAGTTTAGTTCTATCAATTTGCGCGGTTGCTCCAATGGCAACGAATGCTAACGCAAGGGTTAAAAATCTTTTCATTAGTTATTTCCTCCTTCCTTCTTGATTTTAGAATCTGTCGGCTTTTCCTGTTCAGATTTAGGCCTGTAGGTTAGTACCACCTTATTCTCTGGCACAAAGTATTTCTTTGCCACCTTCATCAAGTCTTCTCGTGTCACTTTTCGATATCTTTCTATCTCGGTATTGATCAACTCCGCATCTCCGAAATAAACATGATAGTTTGCCAAGCTTTCGGCTATTGACTGAACAGATCCATACCCCGAAATGAAATTGTTTTCAATCTGATTTTTTAGTTTTTGAAATTCTCTTTCTGGTACCATTTCATTTTTCAACTCTTCAACCAGCTTATCCATCTCTTTTTCCAAATCTGACACTTCATAGCCTTGGTTTGGTAAAGCGAAGTTGATAAATAGTCCACCATCTTCCAGACCAAGCGGTACTACCTGTACTGCAAGGGCCATGCGTTTTTCGTCTACCAATACTTTCTGAAACCTTGAGCTCTGACCGCCAGAAAGGAGTTGAGTCACTAGCTGTAGTGCATAGTAGTCTTCCGTTCCTTGTGGCGGCATTCTGTAGCCTTGGATTACTGCTGGTAATTGAACATTGTCGAAAACGGTCTCCTCAACAACTCCATCAAGTTTCGGAGCAGTGATCGTAGGCCTCGGGATGGTTTTAGTACCTCTTTCGATCTCTCCAAAATAAGCTTCTATAAGCTTCTTAGCTTCCTCGGTTTCGAAATCGCCAGCTATAGAAAGCGTGGCATTATTTGGTACATAGAAGGTTTCGTAGAAGTCAACAAAATCCTGATCTGTCGCTGCATCTATATCTTCAAACGATCCAATAGGTGACCACTCATAATTGGTTCCACCGTAGGCGTTCTTCAACATTTTCTCTAGTAGTGTTCCGTAAGGTTGGTTATCCACTCCTTGCCTTTTCTCCTCCTTCACTACTTCCTTTTGCGTAGCAATTCCAGTAGAATCGATCTTGGCATGTAGCATTCTTTCAGATTCCATGTACAATCCTAATTCCAACTGATTAGACGGCAGGGTCTGAAAATAATATGTTCTATCTGGAGAGGTATTCGCATTCAGGCTGCCTCCTGCGGCTTCAATAATCTTGAAATACTCGCCTCTTCCAATATTCGGTGAGCCCTCGAACATTAGGTGCTCGAAGAAGTGGGCAAAGCCTGTCCTACCTTCTGGTTCGTTTTTAGAACCTACATGGTAAAGAACAGATACCGTAACAATCGGTGTAGAATTATCTTGATGTAGAATGACATGCAACCCGTTATCCAGATCATATTCATCATATTCAATGTTCTGAGCCCTCGCAGATAAGGAGAGCATCATACATAACATCATAAGGAAACTAAATTTCTTAATCATAGTATGCTTACAGTTTAAATCTTCGAACGAAAGTAAATGTGTAATGGATTTGTTTAACGCATCAAGTGGTCAACGGAACATCACACGGATGTATGGATTTGAGGCTACCTGTTATTTCAGATCATGAAGAATCGCCTGAACTTCATGCCATTTTAAACGAGGGCCAAATTGCGATACAACCTTTGAACTAGCCATACTAGCCAGTTTACCAGCTGATGCATAAGTCATGCCATTTGTGATACCATATAAGAAAGCCCCAGCAAACATATCTCCAGCTCCATTGGTATCAACGGCTTTTACTTTATAAGCTTCGATATCGATAAAAGTATCACCATCCCAAATCATAGCCCCATTACTACCCTGTGTTATTACAAATCGGTGGGCTTCACTTTTCAGTGCTTCACGTGCTTCCAAAATATTGTCTTTACCTGTGAAAGACATTGCCTCATCTTCATTGCAGAAAAGTAGATCGACTGAAGCACCAATCACCTCCACAAACTTTTCCTTAAAGAACTGAACAATACTTGGGTCGGAAAGTGTAATAGCGGTTTTCACCCCATTATTCTCGGCAATTTTCTTACCTAACTTCATGGCTTCAACGCCTGTAGTGGAAGTAGTCAAATAACCTTCTAGGTAGAGGTATTGAGAGTCCTTCAATGCATATTCATCTACCTCATCTGTAGATAAATTGGTTGTGGCTCCCAAAAAAGTGTTCATAGTTCTATCCGCGTCAGGTGTAATCATCACCAAACATTTACCGGTTATACCCTCTTCTCTTTCCTTATTATCAAGGTTAGTATCTACCCCGGCATCATTCATGTCTTTTAAATAGAAGTCGCCAAACTCATCATTAGCCACTTTGCAAGAGTAGAATGAGTTACCTCCAAACTGACTAACGGCAATCACTGAGTTGGCCGCAGAGCCACCAGACTTTCTATTCAGGTTGCCATTGTCAATAGCACCGATCAACCTAAACTGAGTATCTTCATCTACCAGTGTCATTAAACCCTTCTGCACTTTATGATCATATAAAAACTGATCATTTACCTTAAACTCAAGGTCCACAAGTGCATTGCCTATCCCGTATACATCGTACTTCTTATTCATCTCTATTAGGTTATAATTGGTGCTCTTTCGAAGACTTTAGTCTCATCAAAGAGCTTTCTATATGTTATATGTGTTTTTAATATTTTTCCACCAATCTGCTCTACTACACTCATCATTTTAGGATTGAAATCTCCAATCCAGTTCATCTCAATATCGCGGTACTGAAAGCCCTTTTTCCAGGCCAAATTTTTGACATATGAAACCACAAGTCCCCCTTCAACTCCTTTTTTCTGGTGGTCCGGAACTACGCCAAACACAATACCCAGACCCTTCTTACAGGCTCCTGTTTTAAGTAGATAGAGAAACTTAAGTTTGCTCAACAAGTTCCATTGACCATTCAGGTGTTTGTACAATTGATTCAACTCGGGAATAGATATGAAGAAAGCCACAGGGTCACCCTTGTAAAAGGCAAACCAAATTAGCCGAACATCAGCCACAGGTTTAAGCATTTTGAAAGTGGCTTTTGCCTGTTGCATGCTCATGGGTTTTACACCACTATGGCCTGCCCATGCCTTGTTGTATACTTCATGAAAGTACTCATGGCCCTTAGCATATTCCTTCTTAGTGATATGCCTGAATTCATAGTCAGGATTATTCAGGGTGCTTTGGGCCTTCTCATAGAACCTGGGACTAAAGTCTACCTCACTACCCATGGGCCTTTGGTAGGTGTATTGCTTGAAGAAAACACCAAAGCCATAAGCCTCAACAAGTTCCTGATAATACTTGAAGTTATAAGGCATTTGATAGTTGGGCTCAGTAAAACCATCTACCAACAATCCCCACCAGTTATTTCTATCTCCAAAGTTGATCGGCCCATCCATGGCCTCCATACCTCTTTCTTTCAACCAGTCCTTGCAGGCATCAAATAGCATAAAAGCAGCTTTCTGATCATTGATACATTCGAAAAAACCCATTCCACCAGTGGGTTGATCATAGCTGTTGGCGGTTTTATTATTCACAAAGGCAGCAATGCGACCGATGGTTTGGTTACTATCATCCTTCAGGATCCAACGAATGGCCTCTCCGTTCTTGAAGTTTTTGTTCTTAGCTGGATCGAAAACAGCTTTTATATCCTTATCAAGTGGCCTGATCCAGTTTTTTTCATTCTTATATAGCTTAGCAGCCATTAGAATGAATTCTTTCTCTGTGGGTTTGTCTTTTACTTCTAGGAGGCGCATCTGCAAAACGGAAAGCAAAAATAAAGACTTATCCTCAACAAAGAAATCTCGACCTAATTATTGACTTAAAGCAAATTACTGCCTGAGTACTTTAGCTCGATCAGGGTAGTCCGTAATGATTCCATCTACTCCCATTTTCACCAGTCGCTCCATGGCACCCAGCTCATTGACGGTCCAGGGAATGACCTTCATGTTTTTTGAATGACACAACTCCACCATCCTTTTATTTAGAAGCCTATAATTAGGACTATAGATTTCAGGAATGAATCCAAGGTCGTTTAGGTTCGATTCAACCCCCCTGGTATTTTCTATGAGCGCGACAAGAGTAATGTCAGGATATGCTTCATGCCAATGTTTTAAAACTCGAAAGTCAAAGCTTTGTATGGTAAACCTATCAGGGGATAGTTTGTCTTTTAATAGGTCATGTACAATTTGGGAAAATTCATCCACTCCTGGATGATATACATTATCTCCCTTTTCAGAACTTTTGATCTCAATGTTATAGCCAAGTTCGGGCAGATCGTTATCATCCAGATACTTTTCCACAGCTCCAATGACATCCTTTAATAAAGGTTTGGAAACCACCATTTTTTGTTGTTGACCGAATCGAGGGTTACCTCTTGACCCACAATCATAGGATTTAACCTCCTCATAAGTCATCTCATATATGTTGAGCCCTTTTGATTCTACTGACTTAACAGGACTACCATCTGGTTTTGAACATATTAAAGAGGACATATAAGGCTCGTGCGAGACCAACACTTGCTTGTCTTTGGTAATTACCACATCTAATTCCAATGTTATCACCCCCTCATCGATTGCTCTTATAAAGGCCGGAATGGTGTTTTCAGGCAACAACCCTCTTGCACCTCTATGCCCCTGAATATCTATTTCCTGAGCATTGATCAAAGAAGAAAGAAAGAGAAGAACAAAAATTGTTGAGAGTCTCATGCTTGGTTTTTATGCAAAATAAGGAATACCCTACGGATGCTGGTTACCGAATTATTATTCTTTAGCAGGGAGAACTAATTGCTGCATGGGATCATTCAGAATTATGGCTTCTGGCATACCAGCTCTAACACTTGAAATAAATTGATCACCCCTTGCAATGGGATAGTGGGATACAATGTACTTTTTAGCATTGATCAAATCCTTTATCTTCTCTGCACCTGAACGCAGGACAACCCAGTATGGAAGAATAACCAAGTCGATTTCTCGATGCTTTAGATTCATTGTATTTAGAACCTGCTCATCTATGAGTAAATCTCCCATATGAAGCACACGAAAGCCTCCTATATCTATGACATGACCAAGGTTTTGCACCCATCCCCATTGTTGCTGTCCATCATGCTTAATTTTGAAAGCTTCAATATGGACGTCATTATGGTCAAAGTTCATACGCTTCTTTTCCCAGTCAAATAGCATCAGTTGCCTTTTTACTCCTTCGTAATGAGATGAAAGTTTTACTAGACTGTCTACCACCTGTGGCAGAGCGATCATATTAGTTTCAGGGTGTCGGTTCAAGAAATTACCAACCGTGGCTGGATAGAAGTGTGTATAATGAACATGAGATTGTAGGTAGAAATCTACTCTAGCAAAAGGCGGTTCACCTTCGATCATCGCATGAAGTTGATCGTCAGAAGGAAAAGTAAAATCAGGGTGGGACTTCTTGTACAAGGCATCAATCAAAACAGCCTTACCATTACTTTCAAGGTGAAACCCTTCATTACTAATGAATGTCACCCGAAGTTCCTTTTCTTGACCGAAAGCCGTCATGCTTATGGAACTCAATAAAGTGATCCAGACGAAAATCATAGGCCATTTGGGTGCTCTCCAATCAGAATTCATGACAAGCAATTACGTGGATTAGAAGAACAAAGACAATCACATGATTAGGTGATGACGCACCTTCTTTGAAGGCATAAATATGCCTTTGGTCAGTTAATATGGCTCCGAACACACTTATGCTTATTGTTTTGGTGCTAATTGAGTATTATTGTCATCCTCAAAGATTTAGAAACACATTTGAATTGACATACTCATGAAAAAGATACTAAGCTTAGTATTCATCTTGTGCTCAATAACAGCTTTCGGCCAACGCAATTGGAACGGTAAGTTTGAGCAAATGGACAATATGTTGCCCACACCGAATCAATATCGCACCGGTTCGGGAGAGCCAGGACCTGCTTATTGGCAGCAAAAGGCAGACTACAAAATCAAAGTAGAACTTGATGACGAAAACCAACGCATTACTGGTTCTGAAGTCATTACCTATTACAACAACTCCCCATCGGAGCTGAGGTACCTTTGGATTCAACTTGATCAAAATGTGAGAGAGCAAAATAGCTTCAGCAGCCAGGCTGGAACTTCCAGACTACCTGCCACAGTGAGCCAAGTAGGAACTGTGCAAGCGCAACGTGCTTTGGGAGATACCGGCTTTGATGGTGGTTTTAAGCTTATGGCGGTAAAAGACACCAAGGGGAACGATCTTCAATACCTGGTGAACAGGACCATGATGAAAATTACGCTACCCGAACCCCTGGCAAGTGGTGGTAGCTTTAGTTTCAACATAGACTGGTGGTATAATGTGAACGACCGTGCGGTGATCGGTGGCCGTTCAGGATACGAGTACTTTAAAGAAGACGGCAATTACCTCTATACCATCGCGCAATTCTATCCAAGAATGGCGGTTTATGATGACTTCAATGGATGGCAAAACAAGCAATTCATGGGTTCTGGTGAGTTTGCATTGACTTTCGGAGACTTTGAAGTAGAAATCACCGTTCCTGCAGATCATATTGTTGGCTCTACAGGCATGCTTCAAAACCCAAAAGATGTCTTGACGAAACAAGAAGCCAGACGCTTTGAGCAAGCGAAAAAGTCTTTTGACAAACCTGTCATTATTGTTACTCAAGAAGAAGCTGAAGCCAAGGAAAAGAAGAAAGCCAGCAGAAAATCAACTTGGGTCTATCATGCTGAAAATGTGAGAGATTTTGCTTTCGCTTCATCCAGAAAATTCATCTGGGATGCTCAAGCAGTAAAGGTTGGAGAAAACACTCCCCTTGCCATGTCATATTACCCAAAAGAGGGCAATCCGCTTTGGGAAAGAGAATCTACAAAAGCTGTGGTCAATACATTGATCAATTACTCAGAAATGACCATTGATTACCCTTACCCGGTGGCCATTTCAGTACATGCGGCAAGCATCGGTATGGAATACCCTATGATCTGCTTCAACTTTGGCCGTCCAAGACCTGACGGTACTTATGATGACTTTATCAAAACACGCATGGTCTATGTGATTGTGCACGAGGTAGGACACAACTTCTTCCCGATGATCATTAACTCTGATGAGCGCCAATGGGCATGGATGGATGAAGGATTGGATTCATTCCTCGAGTATTTGACCATGAAGAAATACTATCCTGAATTACCATATAACTCTAATTCTCCAGAAGCTATAGTTCCTTATATGAAGGGCAGCAAGGACTTTATGAGGCCAATCATGACTAACCCTGAACAATCGCTTCAACTTGGGCCTGAGGCTTACTCAAAGCCGTCTGCTGCTTTAGTGGTGCTAAGAGAACAAGTAATGGGGCCTGAATTATTCGATCAGGCATTTAAAGAATATGCCCGTAGATGGGCATTTAAACACCCTAAACCTGCCGACTTCTTCCGTACAATGGAAGATGCTTCCGCTGTTGATTTAGACTGGTTCTGGAAAGGATGGTTTTACACAACTGATAATGTTGATGTAGAGGTGGCGGATGTCAAATGGTTTAAAGTTGCGGGAGAGCAGAAAAACCTGGAAAGCAGAGTGAATGCTCAAGGCGGTAACCTAGGTGAAAATGCAGGAGAAAATGACGGAAACCCTTTCTACGGTCAGCCTCAAGAATTCAAACTGACAGACAGCCGCGTTGGAAGCGAATACCGTAGTGAAGTAGACAATGAAGCCATTCGAGAACGGTTCGCAGGTAAGAACGTTTATCAAATGACATTCAAAAACAATGGCGGACTGATCACACCTTTAGTATTGGAGTGGACTTACAAAGATGGAAGCAAGGAAATCGAGAGAATTCCAGCTGAAATCTGGAGAAGAAACGAGCAACAAGTGACCAAGCTTTTTGTAAAGGAAAAAGAAGTGGATAGCGTTGTGTTTGACCCTTTCAAGCAGTTGGCTGATGTGGACATGGAGAACAATGTTTTTCCTCCAAAGGGTAAGAATTCACGCTTCGATACATTCAAAAAAGACGGAAACTAATTCCGAAGAATAATCTTTAAAAACCCCGATCGAATCCGATCGGGGTTTTTTGTTTACTACCGTTCACGGAAAATCTCGAAACTCATGTCTCCCTATTGCCGTTGATTTAGACGGCTTAACAAAACGTTTTGGAAGAAAAATATCAAAAAGTAGAAGCACAACCTGCCCACAAACTGGCGGTTCCACTTTTCATTTTTACCAGCATACCGTATTTCATTACACTCGCTTATGACTTCCTGGTCAGTGAAAAACCAGACTCTACTTTTGCCTGGTTTGGGGCATTCTATCTGGCACTAGGGGGCTTATACTTAGGTCTCCGCTATCTTAAGAGAAGCTAGTCTCCATATTTCCAGTATTAGACTAAAAATAGAGTACCAAACCGATATTCAAGGAAAGGCTATTGGTCCCTTTCAGAAGATCTCCCGTACCAATGTTATATCGCAAGGTAGGCTCAATTGACAAGCACTCTATCAGTACCCAAATGGGATGGCCTGCCTCAAGTGCAAGTGCACCCCCATTATCACTGCCACTATTTGAATCTAGTTTTCGGTTAATGTGAACGACTGAGTAACCAAGGCCTGCAAAAAACAGCCCCTGAAAATAATACCTGGCAAACGGACCTACATTAATCTCTGTCGTGGAGCTATTTCCTACGTCCAGATAAGTCATTCCTAAATCAAGCCCAAGGGCCAAATTCTGATGGAAAAAATATCCAAACTTAGTAGTCAGGTTAATACTCCTCTGATCGTTTAAAACATCATTGCTGGTTGATCTAAAAGAGAGGTTACTCGAAGCACCTATTAACCATTGATCCTGCTCAATTTGAGCTTCCAAAGGTTCATTGACCAAAACAAGTATACTAAAGGATATAAAAACGATTAATACAGTGCTTCTCATGCTTTAACTCTCAAATTGTGTGTGTACGCTAAGCTACTGAGTAACATCCAGTAAAGTCAGTAATCTGTATAGACAAGGTGTAGACAAATCACTGTAGAGCATAAAAATCAGAGAGCGCGTTTCTCAGTCAGATGAATTACTATTTGGTCTGAAAGAGTGATAAGTGACAGCCAAAAGCACAGAAAAAGATATGTGAAAAGAACTTTTTGAATCCGTGACACATCAATAGTTAGAAGCTATATTATTTACATTTATATGATTGATATTTAAGCTATGAAAGGAAGTTTTTTAGGAGAATTTGAAGAGGTAGTGTTGTTAGCAGTCTGTGTACTAAAGGGAGAGTTGGCATACGCTAATGAAATTCGAAAGGAAGTAGAAAAGCACACGGCCAGAACAATTAATCTCAGCGCCATACACTCGGCCCTGTATCGAATGGAGCGTAAGGGATTTCTTGACTCACAACTGGCGGAAGCCTCGCCTAGACGAGGTGGCAAAAGGAAACGGTATTTCGAAGTTTCGAAAAAAGGTTTTGATGCTCTCTGTGAGGTCAAACGAATCAGAGAGTCTTTCTGGAAACTGGTCCCGGTCAGCCAAGTGAAAGGAGGCACCCTTTGAGTCGGCCACCCAAACTCCCATTACTCCTTCTACGACTTCTGGCTGGAAAACAAATACTAGAAGAAATAGAGGGTGATCTCTATGAAGACTTTCTTGACAACCTTGAATCAAAGGGGCCAAGACGCGCCAAAGCGATCTATATCTGGACAGCATTGAGGTCTGTGCGACCATATATCCTATTACACAACAAAGAGAATCGAAAACCAAAATTCATTGACATGTTCTACTATCAAATCAAAATGGCATTTAGGGCCTTTCGGAAAAGTGCTTCACACACGTTCATTAATATATTCGGACTTGCATTAGGGCTAGCCGGAAGCCTCGTCATTCTACTTTTCCTGATTGATGATCAAATCAAAGATGACTTTTTAGAAAACAGTGATCGTATATACCGAGTGGAGTCCACCTCCGAAAGGAATGGATTGATAAATAGAAGTCTGAAACTCCACTCTAGTTTGATGCCCGCCATTTCGCCCAATATACCGGAGATTGAAGCATACACCCGAATGTCGTTGGGTTCAGAGACGGTGGTCTTTGAAAAAAGCGGGAATAAAGAAGTTCTGAACCAGACTTTCTTGTCTGCTGACCCTGGTTTCTTCAAGGTCTTCTCTTTTGAGATAATTGATGGAAATAAGCAAGACATCCTATCAATGCACAATACAGCCGTCATTACAGAATCAGCCGCTAAACGCATCTTTGGCGATATTGACCCAATAGGTCAACAAATAAAACTTGCCAAGCCGGACCAGTTTTCAAAAGATACTGATCTGGAAATTGTGGGCTTAATGAAAGACCCACCTGGCAACTCCAGTATTCAGTTTGACTTTATCAAATCCATGTCGACTGTAACTGGACAAAACGAAAAGATATCATTTGGACGCAATTTTTATATATCGCTCCCTATCTATGTCCTATTATCAAATGGCAGCCAGCCTGAATCAGTCACTAAAAAAATACTACCAGAACTGAAAAAACATACGGAAAGCGACCAACATATAGCTGCTGAATATTCTCTGAATAATATTCAAGCGCTTAAGTACGATACAGAAGTAACTGATTCAATTATTGCTCCTACAGACAAACGTGTGATAAATATGTTTGCTATTGTCGCCATATTAATCATCTCGCTGGCGGTTATCAATTACATTAATCTAACAAGTGCGAGGGCTACATTAAGAGGACTCGAAGTTGGAGTCAGAAAAGTCTCTGGCGCAACTCAGAGAAGTTTGCTCAATCAGTTTTTACTAGAATCTCTTCTCATCTGCCTTATCGCGCTCCCATTCGCAATCATAATAGTTCAGTTAGCCATCCCTAGTTTTGAAGAAATCTTGGGAGATAAATTGTTCTTTGATTATTCTTCGAACCTTCCTTTCCTCGCGAAAATCCTAACATTTGTGGTTCTATTAGGTTTGATTTCAGGACTTTATCCGGCCATCTTACTTTCAAGGCATAAGTTTGCCGGAGTCTTAAGAGGTCGTCTGGAGCACTCTAGAAATGGTGTGCTACTTAGAAAGACCCTGGTAGTATTTCAATTTGTCTTCTCCATTGCGCTCTTGGCTGGTATCGCATTGATTCAAAGTCAACTGAATTTTGTCAAAGACACAACCCTCAAGTACAATCCAGATCGAGTGCTAGTATTGAACGGTACTTCAGCGCAGTTTCGGAAGAACTATCAAACAATAAAAAATCAAATTCAGCAAATTCCAGGGGTCCTTCAGGTTTCGATTGCCGGTCAAGCCCCTGGCGATGAATTCTTTGGTGAAACGAGAAGCCCCCAATTTCCTTTTAGCTTTAAGAGGTTCATTGTTGACCATGACTATTTAGACATTTTCGACATAGACATAAAGTCAGGAGTGACCTTCAATCCTCTATTAGACAGCGCGGCTTCGCATGTCATCATTAACGAGACTTTTGCTAAGTCAATGGAAGGCGACCTTCTCAACTCATCTGACTACAGGTTTCAGGGAAGGAACAAAAGCAAAATAATCGGAATTGCTGAAGACTTCCATTTCGAGTCTTTACACAGTCAAGTGGCACCTGTTGTTTTAACCCCCGTGGAAAGCTTCCCTTGGGTTTCAAAAGCGATTATCAAACTTGAGACTTCACAAGTCTCACAAGTCATATCTGGATTGGAGAAAATGTGGGAAGAGATATACCCCGAGCAAACACTTAATTATCAATTCTTAGATGACAGATTAGATCGGCAATATCAGGCAGAATTCAGAATGGCTGAGGTCTTCAAAATTTTCACAATTCTGGCAATTGTCATCTCATGCCTCGGGCTTTTAGGGCTTTCTACTCATACAGCGCAGGTAAAAACAAAAGAAATCAGCGTCAGGAAAGTGTTGGGGGCATCTGTCGGTCAAATCATACAACTATTGGCAAAACAGATTTACCTACTCATTACTGTTGCAGCAATCATTGCCTCTCCTATAGCCTATTATTTTGTCGATCAATGGCTCCAAAATTTTGCCTATAGCGTTGATATTTCAATACTGACCTTCCTATCGATTACAGGACTTTGTTTTTTGATCACCGCCATTACCATTGGGTTTCAAACTATAAAGACAGCAAGAACTAACCCTGCCTATACACTGAGAAACAACTGATACTGGTTATCAAAAAGAAAGGGAGTCATTGATGACTCCCTTTCTTTTGTCGGGATGACAGGATTTGAACCTGCGACCACTCGCCCCCCAGACGAGTACGCTACCGGACTGCGCCACATCCCGAATTATAGAAAGTACCTTGTGTATTCTCTTTTTATATAACTCTTGTTCTTGAGCTTTTTTAGATAGAGCTCAAATCTATTCGCTTCCAGCCTATTTTCAAACTCGCGAATAAAAATCAAACGCCAAGGACCTTTATTTCTGGTAGACTTATTCTGTCCATTGTTGTGCTGAATCAATCTTTGTTCAACATTAGCGCTATGCCCATAGTACCAACGGCCATTGGTTGAAGACTCTAATATGTAAGTGTAATGCTTCAACACAAAATATAGCCTACTGAAAATTAAACTTATTCTCGGCCCTCATTGATGTATTTTCTAAAATACATGCTACCAATTTTTTAACTAAAATCGAGATGACAATGTGAGGTGTTGATAATGAAAGAGTAAAGAAGTGGAGTGTATTGGATTCGAACCAACGACCCCCGCCCTGTCAAGGCGGTGCTCTAAACCAACTGAGCTAACACTCCAATATTCTTGTGGGGTCCTACGACCTCCCCGACTTGTCGGGGCGCTCTAAACCAACTGAGCCTGTCTGCCGACAGGCAGGCTAATACCCCATTATTTTCTCAACCTCTTCGTGACTTCCCCAACTTCTCGGGGTACTCTAAATCAACTGAGCCTGTCTATCGCAGGTAGACTAATACTCAAAAAATCGGCAGACCTAGGCCTGCCGATACAATATTAGGAAAAATTTTAATCCTGATTAACGATTATAAAGCTTTTTATAATACTCATCTGCCATACGTGAGGCTCTGAAATATTCCTCCACGTCAGCCATACTTTGGTAGTTCATATTTACCCAAGCTTTTTGGTCTTTGTAGTACATTGGAACTATCTCATCCTCAAGGATTCTCATCATGTGATCTGCGTCCCACTGGTCTTGTTCTCCTTCTGGCAAAGTAGTATCTACTTCAGGAATTACGAAACCATTCTTCCCGTGCTCACCGAACTCCAGAATCCAACCATCATTGGTGGAAAAGTTCAACGAACCGTTCATGGCAGCGGTCATACCCGAAGTTCCGGAAGCTTCCAATGGAATTCTTGGATTGTTCAACCAAACATCGGAGCCCTTTTTCATTAATGCAGACAGTCCTAACTCATAGCCTGTAAGTATAGTGGCATTGTGATACTTTCTAGTAAAATGTACCAGCCAATTGAAGGTACTCACTGCGCCATGATCCAAAGGATAAGGTTTGCCCGCCCAGATGATCTGTACAGGATAATCTTTATTATTCAACAACTTCTCAAATCGCTCGACATCTCTGGCGATCAGGTCTGCTCTCTTGTATCCAGCAAAACGCCTGGCCCAAACAATGGTCAAGACATTAGGGTCAAGAATCTTTCCTGTTTGGTCAGCAACCAGCTCAAAGAGCTCTTTCTTCAATTCAACTTTTCGCTTTAAGAATTTCTTGTCGTCCTTTTTCAATCGAGCCTTTTCTAACTCTCCATCTGTCCAGTAGGCTTTATTTTGTGCATTAGTAATAGGAATGATATCACAAATACCATCAAAGCCCCCCCACATATCTTTCGACACCTCGCAATGCTTCTTCGAAACCGCATTGGAAATCTTGGACATTCGCAACGCTGCTAGCGTGTGATTGAACATACCGTTCTCAAAACCAACCATCTCTTCGACCTCGCGAATAGAGAACCCATTGAAAAAGCCCATGTTGTGCAGCATATTCGGATCGTTCACCTCGTTACCCGCCTTGACAGGGGTATGTGTAGTGAAAACTAACTGATCCTTCACCTTTTCAATATCGCCTAACTTTTCCATAAGACGGAAAGCGGCTGGCAAGGCGTGTGCCTCATTGAAGTGATACTGCTCTACGTTATGGTTAATTGCTTCAAGCAATTTAGCACCACCGATACCCAATAGAATGTATTGGGCTATCCTTGTAGAGATATTGTTATCGTAGAGCTTATGTGTGATGGTCTGTGCTAGATGGTCATTCTCAGGGTGATCCGTAGAAAGTAGAAATATTGGTGCTGTACCAAAAACCTTAGGTGCCAGATAGAATACCTTAACTTTCACTGGGTGGTGGTTCACACTTACCTCTAGCTCCAAACCAGTATCCTCTAAGAAGTTATAGTGACGTTCTTGCCACAGCGCATCTAGCTCATTATTATGCTTACGTACCTGATCGTAATAGCCGTATTTCCAAAGAATACCTATACCTACAATATTCTGCTTTAGGTCATAGGCACTTCTCATGTGCGAACCGGCTAGAAAGCCTAATCCACCAGAGTAGATTTTCAAAGGTTGATCAATGGCAAACTCCATTGAAAAGTATGCTACCGATTTCTCGTAACCCTTGCCAAATTTATAAGGATGTTTAAATTTCATCTGTTCGATTTAAAGAGGTCAAATGTAAATGAATCGCTTGAGCACAAGAGGTTAGGCTCCAAAAAGATTAATGCAAACGTTTGATCACAAGGACTCAACTGAAATCGGACAAGATCCCATAAAAAGCGTCAAAAAATCGTCACGCATACAGAGATTATTATTTCAAATACACTAAAACGCATTTCATAGCAATAATTGTAAATACGATTACTCAAGAAAAAATAGGATTATAAAACGTTATTGATTTTATTTGAATGACCTAAACATCATAAATCGGGCTAACTCTCTAGTAATCCGGCAGTTCTGCTATGGTTGGCAATTGAGAGATAAAGTTAGTCGCGCACTTTTTCTGATTCACCTTATCAATTTCCCATTTCGGGAATCCCTTTCTTTCTAAGGGAACAATTACATCACATTAATGCACTGTACGGGTTTATAAAACACTTGGCTCAGGGTTTGACCTTGAGAAAGAAACTAACTAAACAACGCATGGCTGCTGCTAATATCTTCGGATGTTTTAACGTCCGACTGGGGTTATTGACTCTAGTCGGTTTTTTGTCCTTAAGCTTTTCCGTACTTGGACAGAACTTTACTGATATCGCTGGTAATGGTTCTGACGATTCTAATGTCAACAACCGTAACAAGGATGGGGGTTTTTCATTTGCCGATTACGACCTTGATGGTGACTTAGATTTACTCGTCAATACGAATGATAATAACTCAAGCAGAAGATCATATCTACTAAGAAACGACAATGGTGTTTTTATAGATGTTACTAGCAGCGTAGCACCTAATCTAAAGAGCACAAAGACTGAGCGATCGGCTATCTGGGGAGACTTCAATAATGATGGATACCCAGACTTTATTGTTAACACTACCAGACATATAGCTATTTTCCAGAATAATGGTGGCAATTCCTTTTCAAGAATTCAGACGATCACCAGCATTACAGATGGTATCAATACCGAAGGTTTGGGTTTTATGGATTACAACAATGACGGGTACCTTGACCTAGTTATTGAAAGTCACAATTTCGGTATTGACATTTTCAAAAACGATGGAGCCTCTGTCTCTGGCAATCGATTCGATCAAGTGACACAAAACAGTGTGGGTGCGTCAGGCACTGGAGCTGGTGGCTTAGGTTTACCTCAGAGTGGCTCAAATACTGGCGATTACCTTGCTGTAGTAGATATTAACAACGATGGTTTTATGGATATCATCGCCAGAAAGCAAGGAACATCTACCAGCAGCAGCATCGATAGCAATAACTATGACATGTTCATCAATGATGGTGATGGGACATTTACGGTCAATACTTCTTTTAATGATGATGCCAGTAATGGTAATAAAGGAGCAGTGGTCACGGGCGATTTTGATGGTGATGGTGACTTTGATTTTATCTGGGGCTCAGATGCCGATAGCGGTACTCCAACCTTATACCAACAAACTTCAGCTGGAGTCTTTTCTGCTGTTTCTAATCCGTTTAGAAGATCGAATAACAACCTACTGAACGACTCTGGAATTGATGGTATTGCCATGGGCGACATTGATAATGATGGAGATATCGATCTATTCTTTGGAGATAGTGGAGGAGATAGCTACCTCATGCTCAATAATAGCACTGGCGGCACTTTCCTGTTCAATCAACCCAACAACAACAATGGCCTTGAGGTAGGCGAAAATGTTGAAGCAGTTGCTATGGTCGACTTTGATAACGATGGTGATTTAGACGTTTACGTTAACGTTAACGGTGATAATAATCAGCTATGGAGAAATGATCTGATTGGCAGTTCTGGCGAAGTAGCAACAAGTGGTTTTGCTAATAACTACTTGAATGTAATTCCGCAATTGGATTTAGGTGGCGGATTAACACGAAGTGCTCTTGGAGCCACTGTCGTTCTCAAAGATTGTGATGGGAATATTCTATCCCCTATACAAGAAGTAAACGGTGGAGCAGGTCATGGTAGACAAGAGTCCCCAGTACTCCATTTTGGATTGCCTAATGGTCCTTCTGCTTCTTACATAGTAAGTACATCGTTCCTTTCGAGTGGTGGATCGCGAACGACTGTCGACATATCAGTTACACCTTCGGCCCTCGCAGCGCTTAATATCGGTTCTTCAAGTCTTGAATACGAGCAAACCTTAATCGTTAAAAACACTGATGCCTCAGTTTTGGCATGTAATACACCACCTGAGTTGGACCTTGATGCTAGTGGAGCGGGTACTGGCTTCACGAACAGCTTTACTGAAAACGGTGGTGCTGTTAATATTACCGACACCGATGTGTCAATTGTTGATGTTGAAGATGCGAACATTGCCAGTGCGACTATTACCCTAACCAATCGTCCTGATGGTGCACTAGAAAGCCTGATCGTTAATGGAGCTCTTCCTGGCGGTATCACAGCAAGCAGTTACAATAGCGCTACAGGTGTTTTAACACTTTCTGGCTCTGCTTCCAAAGCCGACTACATCACAGCGCTGGAACAAATTCAATACAACAATACCGATGTAGACCCTGACGAAACAGATCGATCGATTACTGTTGTTCTAAATGATGGTACTGAAGATGGTAATACTGCCACTTCAGTGATTTCGGTGACCAAAGTCAATTCAGCACCCGAAATTGATTTGGATGGAAGCACTAGTGGAAATGATTTCACAACAGCCTTTACAGAAGGTGGAGGTGCTGTATCAATAGCTGATACTGATATCGCCATCACTGATTCGGATGATACTAATATTGAGACCGTAACCATTACACTCACAAACATCCTTGATGGTACAGATGAAAGCTTAGCCGTAAATGGTGCACTTCCGGGAGGTATTACTGCTAGTGCCTACGATCCGAATACTGGAATAATAACACTGACCGGTCCAGCCTCTTTGGCTGACTTCCAAAGCGCTATACAACAAATTGAGTACAACAATGCCAGCGGAGACCCAAAAGATGATGACAGAACAATCACGGTTGTCGTTAACGATGGTGATGATAATAGCAGCACGGCAATAACCACCGTTTCTGTGGCCAAAGTCAATACAGCGCCAACTTTAGATTTAGATGGAAGTACAGGCGGCAATGACTTTGCGACCAGCTTCACAATCGGTACCCTACCGTCACCGATTGCTGATACAGATGCAGCCATAACTGATGCTGATGACACTAATATTGAAAGCGCTACCATTACCCTAACCAATCGACCTGATGGTGCCAATGAAAGTTTAAGAGTTTTAGGAGCACTTCCTGATGGCATTACAGCCACAAGTTATGACAGTGGTACGGGCGTCATTACCCTTTCGGGTTCAGGTACATTGGCAAGTTATCAAGCTGCTCTGGCCCAAATCGTTTATGAAAACACAGACGGCACGCCTGATCTAACAGACAGATCGATAACCGTTGTCATCAACGATGGCACCGACAACAGTAACACTGCTACCACTACCATGAGCCTATTCTCAGCGGCCAGCCTTACCGGTTGTGAAGCGGTTGGCACTGGTGGCAATAGTAGTTTTACCTATGCAGCCACCTCAGGAGCTAGCGGATCTGGACTAAATGAAACTGTCACCTATACTTCTATTGGTACACAAGGCGTAACGAATGTGGATATGAAAGTCACATCGACCGCGCAGAGTAATGCAAGTACGAACCACGGCTTAAATGTTTCAGGTGATAATGCCAATCTAAACCTGAATGCCGCATCTGATGTCACCTTACTCTATGAGTTCTTTGAAGCAGGTACAAGCACTCCTATCGCAGTTAGTTTTGCATTCTTAGTGGGAGACTTAGACGGAAGCTCAGGAACACCGGGCGAAACACTAACGGTGAATACTGGTGAAATCGCAGGTTTTTCTTTAGAGTCAAACACCAATGTTCTGGCGCAATTGAATGGTACAAGTCTGAGTTTCTCAGGAACTCAAAACCAAGGCGCTACTGACCTAGAAGGTGCAGTTCAAATCAATATTATCAGCAGGACATCTTTTAGCATTACTTATAGCGGTGGCGTTTTCACAAGTGGCACAAGAAGCTTCGAGTTTGATGCTGATGGTGACTTATCATTCACAAGCGCAGTGTGTAACCCTCCTATTCTCGATTTGGATGGGGATGACAATTCAACAGCAATAGCCGGTGGTTATATTACAACTTTCTCCTTAGGCGGCAGTGCTATTCCAATCGCAGATACTGACGCTTCAGTAAATGACCTAGATGATGTTGAAATGACTGGCGCAACGATCACGTTAACCAACAGACCAAATGGCACCTCAGAAACACTAAGCGCTTTTGGAACATTACCTACAGGTATTACGGCCAGTAGTTATAATTCAAGTACAGGTGTTATAACCCTAAGTGGAACCGCTTCGAAAGCAGATTACGCATTGGCCTTAAGTCAGATTGTTTATAAAAATACCGCAAGTTCGCTCAGCACTACCGATCGCTTTGTAACGACTACAGTTACAGATGGAACAGGAACTAGTAACACAACTACGACCACTATCGGAATTGATAATGTGCCTGCATGTTCTACCATTCCGACACAGTTCTTTACATCTTCAACTTTAGAGTCAGGAACAGCCTTGCAAGAAGGTGCGATCTATAGATTTACAACTACCACAACAGGTGTTGATGCTCTTATTGAAATAGTTGATATTGAAAACGCTACTTTATCGCAAATCGACAGATCCGATTTTGGTGAAGCGAATGCTTTCCAGCCAAGTATTAGAGTCGTCAACAGAAACGTGAATAATGGTACCGGTTATGTAGATTTCAAATTCACTTTTGTGGCCTCTGGAACAGCAACCGAAGTTGACCAGAATGAATTTAGAGCAACATTCGCTGATATTGACGCTTCCAGTAGTGGGCGAAGAGAATTTATCGGTGTAAAGACTGGTCAAATATTCCAGGAGAGTAACACGCGTCTCACGAGGACTTTTGAAGATCCATTTATTGTATACAGGCCGACTGGAACTACAGGGCTTGGAGGCATCAATAATACTGAAGCGAGAAATATGGTCCACCTCAAGTTTGAGGATGTCGCTGTCGTAGAATTCCGAATGGGTGTATCTGGTGAGACTAGTACGAACCCACCTGAAAGACTTTTCTCAGCAGACTTTAACGCCTGTTTGATTCTCAACTTTGATAATCCGGTTAGCTCTCCATTAAGTGCGGACAAAACGGTGAATGTGGATGAGGACGGCACCTTAACTTTTGCGAACACTGACTTCTTCTTTGCCGATGAGGATGGTGATAGCTTTGCTGCCGTAATCATTGCGAGTCTACCCGCAAAAGGAACCCTATTCTACAATGGTGTTCAAGTAACGGCATCTGACATTACTAACGAAACAGAATTCACTGATAGAACCCTTTTCACTTATCAGCCAGTGGCTGATGAAAACGGTGTGGGATACGCAACCTTTGACTTTAAAGTAAAAGATGATTCTGGAGACGCTGGTACGCAAATCGGTACAAACTATACCATGACGATTGATGTCAATGACATTAATGACCTACCAACGACTGACGATATAACTTCTGCCACCGCCATCCAAAGTGATGCTGGAGGTTCGGCAATCGATGACTTAACAGGTGCAGATAGCGATGGTACGATTGCAGCTTTTGTGATCAAGACCTTGCCCGATCCTGCACATGGGGTATTAACATTAGCAGATGGTACGCCAGTAACAGCTAACCAAGAATTGACTCCTGCTCAAGCCGCTGGGTTGTTATTCGACCCAGTCGGCACATACAATGGACCAGCTTCGTTTACCTATGCGGCAAAAGATGATGACGGTGGAGAAGATGCCTCACCTGCCACTTTCACAATAAATATCTCCAACACTCCTCCTACCACTGATGACATTACAAGTGCCACAGCCATTGCTTCTGGGGCTGGAGGAACTGACATTGATGATTTGACAGGTACCGATGCCGATGGCACCATCACTAACTTTATCATCAACACCTTACCTACAGCATCACAAGGCGTATTGACCTTATCGGATGGAACACCTGTGACGGCTGGGCAAGAGCTAACCGTAGCCCAAGCCAACGGATTGAAATTCGATCCAGTGGATGGCTTCCAAGGACCAGTTTCATTCACTTTCTCAAGTAAGGACAATGATGGTGCAACGGATAGTACTCCAGCAACCTACATCGTTAATGTTGCACTAGACACCGATCTAGATGGTGTTGCCGATAGCATTGATTTAGATGACGATAATGACGGTATTCCTGATTCTGACGAATGCCTCACAGTAGTGAATACTGGATTTGAATTCCCTACCATTACGGGTACAAACAGTCAAATCAACGAAAATACAATTGACGGATGGCAAACGACAGCTTCCGACAACCTAATCGAAGTAGCTCGAAATGGCTATGGCGGAATCAATGCTGCAGTTGGCTCTCAATTTGTCGAAATCAATGCCACACAAAGTGCATTACTCTTCCAGCAGGTCTTCATTGCACCAGGTACAACCATCACATGGTCAGTACAGCATAGAGGTCTTGATGGTACAGATGCTGCGCTAATCAAAATTGGAGGTACAGTTGCCGGAGCAGCTTCACAAGCTACTATGACAGATGGGAACACAGCGTGGGGCACTTACACAGGATCTTATACTGTACCTGACGGACAAACAGAGACCTTTATCGTATTCGAAGCAACCAGTTCAGCGAGTGGTTCACTGGCAATAGGTAACTTAATTGATAACCTATCAATTACTGTTACAGGTGGTCCTGGTTGCAACTTAGATACTGACCAAGACGGCATTCCAAATAGCCTTGATCTCGATAGTGACAATGATGGGATCTATGATTTGGTTGAAGCAGGTCATGGACAGACCGATGCTGATAACAACGGTATCATTGACAATGCCAATACATTGTCGGGTACCAACGGTCTATTCGATGCACTCGAAACAGTGGCTGACAATGGTATCTTAACGACTCCATCTGCTGATACCGATGGCGATGGAATAGTTGATGCTGCTGAATTGGACTCAGATAACGATGGCTGTTTCGACAGTCTTGAAGCTGGTCTTTCGGACACAGACAAAGACGGTACTTTGGGTACAGGTGCTACTACTGTGAATGCTAGCACAGGAGTAGTTACTAGTACTGCTGGCTATACAACTCCAACGAGTAATGGAGGTACTTTTGATTTCCAAAATGCCTCAGTATTCTCAGCATGTAACACCCCTCCTACCACGGATGATATTACTAACTCGGGTACTATACTCAGTAGTGATGCTGGTGTCGATATTGATGATTTGACAGGATCGGATGCAGAAGGAACTGTAGACGCTTTTGTAATCAAGACATTACCAACCGCTGCTTCTGGAGTACTGACGCTTGCGGATGGCACTCCTGTAACAGTGGGTCAGGAATTAACAACTGCACAAGCTGCAGGATTAAAATTCGACCCAGCACTTAATTTCACGGGTGATGCTTCCTTCACTTATGCTGCGAAGGATAATCAGGGTGAAGAAGATGCTACACCAGCTACTTTCACTATACCTGTGAGCAATACGCCTCCTACCACCAACGACATTACAAATACGGCTGGTATTCAAAGTAATGCTGGAGCAACCGCACTTGATGATTTGACTGGAGCTGATGTTGACGGTACAGTGGATGCCTTCATCATCAAAACAGTACCTCCGACTAGCGAAGGTGTACTTAAATTGGCTAATGGTTCTACGGTAACTCCAAATCAGGAATTAACACCTGCTGAAGCAGCTGGTTTGACTTTCGATCCAACCACTGGCTTTGTTGGCACTACATCATTTACCTATGCAGCCAAAGACAATGATGGCGATGAGGATGCTACTCCGGCAACCTTCACCATCAATACACTGAACTCTCCACCAGAGTCGAATGACATTACCAATGCAAATACTATCCTAAGTTCGGCAGGCCCAACTGACCTTGACAACTTGAGTACTGAGGATAGTGACGGTACCGTAACTGCGATCATTATCAAGACCATTCCAGCAGCAAGTCATGGTGTACTCACTTTGGCTGACGGAACTGTCATCACACAAGGTTTATCGATCACACCGACACAGGCGCTCGGTATACGATTCGACCCAAGTGGAAATTATAATGGACCATCTACCTTTACTTATGCGGCAGTGGATGATGATGGTGCGGAAGACCTGACTCCAGGAACGTTCATTTTCAACATTGGAAACGTTCCTCCGGTGGTATCGAGCAATACCATTACCATGAACGAAAATGTGCAGGATACTCCTTTAGGATTACCAGCACCAACCGATACAGATTCGGGCAATAGCTTCACGATTACCGTGACTTCCTTACCATCCCTAGGTAATGTCACCTTGGCCGATGGTACCGATGTAGAGATAGGCGATGTATTGACTACCGCGCAGCTGACTACACTATTGTATGATTCTCCTGAGCAGTATGATGGCACTAGCGATCCTGGAGATTTCGGTTATGCCGTAAACGATGGTCAGTTCACAGAAACGGGCGATGTTGATATCATAATCCTTCCCGTGAATGATCCGCCAGTGGCTAATGATGCAACAGTAAGTCTTGCCGAAGATGCAGTCAATGGAACTACAGTTCACAACCTAGTGGCCAGCGATCCAGATGCGGGTGATGCCCTAAAGTATGCGATTACAGGCGGCAATGATGCTGGTATTTTTACCATCGATGAAGACACTGGAGAAATCACCGTAGCCAATGGTTCACTCCTTGATTTTGAAACCATCACGCAGTATGACTTGGTGGTAACAGTTACCGATGAAGGTGGATTAACGGACACCGCTAACGTGACGGTTGAAATGACAAATGTCAACGAGCCGCCAATTGTGGATGGTAAGACAGTTGAGGCAAAACAAGACTCTCCGTACATTTTTACAACCGCTGACTTCCAGACGAACTATAGCGATCCTGAATCAGCAGCAGCTACCGATATTCGTGTGACTTCGCTTCCAGCGAGAGGACAATTGTTATTGAACGGAAATCCTGTGGCAGATGAAGACGTGATCAGCTTTACAGATATCGCATCGGGTAACCTTACCTATGTGCCACCTTCAGGAAATTCAGGCAATGATTTTGCCGAGTTCAATTTCAGAATTTCTGATGGTGCCCTATTCTCTACAGAAGATGATACCATCAATATTAATGTGTCTCCACTTACCTCTGACCTTGCGGTAACCAAAACCATTACACCACCAAATGCAGCCACTGGAGCTACCGTTGAATTCTCTATTATAGTAACCAACAACGGACCAGACTTAGCTACAGGAGTAGCAGCTACCGATCAAATACCTTCAGGTTTTACGTTTGTGAGTGCAGCACCTGATCAAGGTACTTATGATAGTAATTCTGGGGAATGGAGTATTGGTAATATCGCCAATGGCACTTCGGTTGAACTGAAAATCACGGCTACCGCAAACGCTGCTGGTGGCTTCACAAATGTGGCGACCATTTCGGCTTCGGCTAACTTCGATCCGGACCTTGGAAACAATACGGCTATCGTCAACATCACCACGCAGTCGACTGACATTGAAATTGCGAAGACCGTTGATGTCACTTCTCAAAATGTTGGTGGCACGGTCGAATTCACCGTAACAGCTACTAATAATGGCCCTGGTGTGGCAACCGGAGTTGTAGTAGAAGATCAACTTCCATCTGGTTACACTTTCGTGAGCCGTACCAAAGACTTTGGAGAGTATACTGCCGGAACTGGCTTATGGGATATTGGAACACTATCGAGTGGTCAAACGGCTACTTTGATGATCCGCGCTACCGTTAATGCGACAGGTAGCTATAATAATACGGCTAGTGTCATTGCGCTGGATCAACAAGACGCTGACAACACCAACGATCAGGCAAGTGCATCGGTAACTCCGTTGTTATCTGATATAGCGATTACCAAAGTGGTGGACAATGCTACTCCAACACCTGGATCAACTGTAGAATTTACGATTTCGGCCACCAACAATGGAGCTAGTTCAGCACTCAATGTCGAGGTGACTGACCTCCTTCCTACTGGCTACACTTTCGTGAGTGATACCCGAACTTCTGGAACTTACAATACAACGACTGGAGTCTGGGCAGTGGGCACTGTGACTGCTGGAGGCACGCAGACGCTCATCATTAGAGCAACTGTAAATGCAACTGGAGTTTACACCAACACAGCAACGGTTACGGGCAACGACACCTTTGATACTGACGACACAAACGATACTGCATCAGCAACGGTGACAGTTCAGACATCAGATATCAGCATCACCAAAGTGGCAAGCAACACTGCTGCTAATGTGGGTGAAAATGTAACCTTCACCATTACGGCCAGTAATGCGGGTCCTGATGCAGCGACTAATGTAAATGTACTTGATCAACTCCCATCTGGTTATACTTTGGTAAGTAGTACACCAAGTCAGGGTACTTATACTGCTGGTACTGGTGTTTGGGCGGCTGGAACCATCAACAATGGAGCAAATGCCACATTGACGATTGTCGCTACTGTCCTATCTACAGGTGTATATGAAAATACCGCAAGTATTCAATCTGTAGATCAATTGGATCCAGACGACTCAAACGACTCTTCATCGTCAACCGTAACACCAGCTAACGCAGATCTAGCATTGACCAAAACAGTAGATCTTCCTGGTGCCAATGTGGGTGATAATGTGACGTTCACCATCACAGTAACCAACAACGGACCTGATGGTGCTTCTGGCATTCAGGTGACGGATCAACTACCAAGCGGTTACACTTTTGTAAGCGCAACACCAGTCCAAGGAACCTATGTCAGTAGCACTGGCTTATGGACCGTTGGTAGTCTGGCGAATGGTGCTTCTACTTCCTTAGAACTTGTAGGAACACTGAAGTCTAGTGGAACGCTGACTAACTCAGCGACTATTTCTGCTGCAAACGAATTTGACACCAATACTGGAAATAATACAGCCACAGCTTCTTCAAGAATTGAAAGTGCTGATGTATCTATTGCTAAGTCTGCCGACAACCTTTCACCTAATATCGGTGAGCAAGTAACCTTCACTGTTTTAGTGAGTAATGCAGGCCCTGATGGTGCGGATAATTTATCTGTTAGTGATGCTTTACCAAGTGGTTTAACTTATGTAAGTCATACGGCTTCCAGAGGCACTTACCTTCCTGGAACAGGCATTTGGAACATTGGTAATTTGAACAATTCTGGTACCGCCACTTTGCAAGTGGTTGCCACGGTATTATCTACTGGAACTTATGCTAATACGGCTTCAATCAACGCTGTCGACCAAGCGGACCCAGACAACACGAATGATGCTAGCACTGCTACGCTAACACCACAAGGTGCTGACTTGTCCCTAACCAAATCAGTGGACAATGCAACTCCAAATGCTGGTGACGATGTGATTTTCACCGTGAATTTGACCAATAATGGACCGAACGCTGCAACGGGTATCCAGATCACTGATCAACTGCCAAGTGGTTACAGTATTGTTAGTGCTGTAGCCTCACAAGGTACTTACACCCAAGGCACAGGAATTTGGGCAATCAATAGCCTATCTAACAGTGCAACGGCAACTTTAACCATCAGAGCGATGGTTCAGGCAAGTGGCGATTTCAATAATACCGCTACCGTTACTGCTTCGGATCAGTTCGATGTGAATACTGCCAACAATACCGCCAGCCAGGCAGTAACGCTACAAAGTTCGGATATCAACATTGTAAAAGTGGTTGACAATCCTTCGGCCAACGTGGGCGAGAATGTGACTTTCACAGTGACGGTAACCAATAGCGGTACCGATCAGGCTACTGGACTTTCCATCAAAGATCAATTGCCTTCAGGTTATACCTTCATTTCGGCAAGTCCAGCACAAGGAACATATGTTTCCGAAACAGGCATCTGGACTATCGGTACTTTGGCCAACGCTGGAGTTACTACATTAGAAATTTTAGCCACTGTCCTATCAACCGGAGACTATGACAATACTGCCAGTTTAAATACACTGGATCAGCAAGATCCTGACAATACTGACGACCAATCAACAGCTTCAGTGGCACCACCTCAGGCTGATTTAGCCTTGACAAAAACTGTGGATGCCTCCAATCCAAATGTGGGCGATGTGGTGAATTTTACGGTTACCTTAACTAACAACGGACCAAGCGCAGCTGCTGCAACGGGTATTGAAGTAACTGATAAATTGCCGTCCGGCTATGCAGTCGGAACGATCACACCAAGCGTAGGTACTTACAGCAACACCACAGGTATTTGGTCAGTAGGTAGCCTTGCCAATGGCGCGACAGCTACTTTGACAATGTCTGCTACAGTCCTCGCGGCTGGTGATTTCAACAACATTGCTCAAGTGACCTCTTCAGATGTATTCGATCCTAACACAGGAGATAATACGGCAAGTGCGAGTATTGTGGCGCAATCGGCTGATTTAGAAATTACTAAGTCCATCTCTGATGACACGCCAAATGTGGGTGACAATGTGACCTTCACATTGAGACTCAACAATAAGGGAACTGATCCGGCAACGGGTGTAACAATAACCGATCAATTGCCTGATGGCTATACCTATGTTTCGGACAATACGGTATTCGGAAGCTACAACAATACAACAGGCATCTGGAATATTGGATCAATTGCAGCCAACCAAACCGCAACATTAGAGATTGTAGCGACTGTACTATCAACTGGTAGCTATGACAATACAGCTAGTGTAACCACTGCCGATCAAGGTGACCCTGTTACAGCGAATAACACATCTACTGTTACTGTGGATACGCAGTTTGCTGACCTCAACATGAGCAAGGTGGTGGACAATGCTAACCCTGTTCCGGGTGATGATGTCATCTTCACTGTGACCTTAAGAAACGATGGTCCTGATGCGGCTACTTCTGTAGCGGTAACTGATCAACTGCCTTCTGGCTATACCTTCGTATCTGCCAATGCTTCTCAAGGAAGCTATGTGTCTTCTACTGGAGTTTGGACTGTGGGTACTATTGGTAACTCTGCTTCTGCAGTACTTTCTATCAGAGCAACCGTACTGGCAACTGGTGACTTTACCAATACTGCTACTATCACTGCTTCTGATCAGTTTGATACTGATACGGCTGACAATACGGCTAGTACTTCAGTGACGCTTCAACAAGCTGACATTGCACTGACTAAAGTGGTGAGTAATGCTACTGCCAATGTGGGTGAAAACGTGACCTTCACAGTGACCGCTACTAACAATGGTGGTGACGCTGCTACTAACCTTCAGGTATTAGATCAACTGCCTAGTGGATATACTTTTGTGTCTTCTACTTCTACCCAAGGTACTTTCACTAGTGGTACAGGTATCTGGGCCATTGGAACACTTCCTAAAGATGGAGTAGTAACACTTGAGGTTGTGGCTACTGTACTTGCCAATGGTGTTTTTGACAACACCGCTAGTGTTAACAGCTTAGATCAGGTGGATGGTGTGAGTGGTAATGATACAGCTACTGCCACAGTAGATGCGCCTAGAGCTGACCTTAGTCTTGATAAAACAGTAAGTTCTACTTCTCCTAATGTGGGTGATGTAATCACATTTACTGTAACATTGACCAACAATGGTCCTGATGTGGCTGATGCTACAGGCATTGAGGTAACAGATCAAATACCTACTGGATATACTTTCGGAACGGCTACACCTAGTCAGGGTACTTATACTGCTGGAACAGGGGTTTGGGCTGTTGGTACACTAGCTAAAGATGCGACTGCTACTTTAACCATTACCGCTACTGTACTTGCTGCTGGTGACTTCACCAATACAGCTACTGTTACCGGTAACGATGTGTATGATCCTAACTCGGGTGATAATACTGCTTCGGCTAGTATTGTAGCTCAGTCTGCTGATCTATCTATTACCAAAGTAGCTAGTGACGATACTCCGAATGTGGATGACAATGTCACTTTCACCATCTCGGTAAGCAATGCTGGTCCTGATGCGGCTACTGGTGTTCAGGTAACTGATGTATTGCCTTCAGGATATGACTTTGTGTCGGCTACTACTGCTTTTGGTAGCTACAACAACACCAATGGCCTCTGGTCTGTAGGATCTGTAGCCAATGCGGGTACTGCTACCCTATCCATTGTCGCTAAGGTGAAGGCTACAGGTACTTATGATAACACTGCTTCGATAACTGCTGCTGATCAAACTGATCCTAATGCAGGTAATAACAGCAGTACTGAAACGGTCGCTGCTCAGTTTGCTGACCTTAACGTGACTAAGTCGGTAGATAATCCTACGCCTACTCCTGGTAGTAATGTAGTATTCACTGTTACTGTATTGAACCAAGGTCCTGATGCGGCTACGGGTATTGAAATTACTGATCAACTGCCTGATGGCTATACTTTAGTGTCTGCTACGCCTACTGCGGGTACTTATACTGCTTCGACTGGCATATGGACAGTGGGTACGCTAAACAGTACTTCTTCTGCTGTATTGAGCATTGTAGCAACTGTGCAGTCTTCTGGAATCTTTACCAATACAGCAACTGTTTCTGCTTCTGATGTCTTTGATACTGATGGTACAGATAACACAGCAAGTGCTACAGTTACACTGCAAACTTCTGACATCAACATCACCAAAACAGTAGATAACCCTACTGCCAATGTGGGTGAAAATGTAGTCTTCACTGTCACTGCTTCAAATACAGGTTCTGACAATGCAACCGGACTTACCATTACCGATCAACTGCCTAGTGGATATACTTTCGTTAGCGCAACAGAATCTACCGGTACTTACAACAGCGGTTCTGGGGTTTGGACTATCGGAGCATTGAACAATGCCGCTACTGCTACCCTAACCATTACCGCTACGGTACTATCAACTGGTGACTATGGAAATACAGCTTCTGTAACTACTCTAGATCAACTAGATCCAGATAACTCTGATGACTCGGCTGCTGCTACGGTGGTGCCAGCTCGTGCAGACTTAGAAATTCAGAAAGTAGTTGACAATACCGCACCAAATGTTGGCTCGAACGTGACCTTCACGGTGACCCTAACCAATAATGGACCAAGTGCTGGTTCTGCCACAGGAATTACAGTAACTGACCAATTACCAAGCGGATATACACTAGTATCTTCTACCCCAAGTGTAGGTACTTACACTGCAGGTACAGGTATATGGGATGTTGGGTCTTTGGCTAAAGATGCTAACGCGACTTTAACAATTGTTGCGACTGTTTTAGCATCGGGAGATTATGAAAACAGCGCTTCTGTGACGGCTGTCAATGAATTTGATCCGAATGCGGGTAACAACACCGCCACTGCTACGATTGTGACGCAATCTGCCGATCTAGTCGTAACGAAAGTAGTAAGTGATCCTGCTCCGAATGTTGGCGATAATGTCACATTCACGGTACGTGTGAGCAACAACGGAACCGATTTAGCTACTGGCGTAACGGTATCCGATCAACTGCCAAACGGCTACACTTTTGTATCTAAAAACACTGGTTTTGGATCGTACGATGAAAATACTGGTGTATGGACAATAGGCTCAGTTTCGACAACACAAACCGCAACATTAGAGATTGTAGCGACTGTACTATCAACTGGTAGCTATGACAATACAGCTAGTGTAACTACTGCCGATCAAGGTGACCCTGTTACAGCGAATAACACATCTACTGTAACGGTAGATACGCAGTTTGCTGACCTGAACATGAGCAAGGTGGTGGACAATGCCAACCCTGTTCCTGGTGATGATGTCATCTTCACAGTGACCTTAAGAAACGATGGTCCTGATGCGGCTACTTCTGTAGCGGTAACTGATCAACTGCCTTCTGGCTATACCTTCGTATCTGCCAATGCTTCTCAAGGAAGCTATGTGTCTTCTACTGGAGTTTGG